>NZ_CP044223.1 GCF_008727795.1 Nitrincola iocasae
TACCGAGGGTTTTTCTGCAATAAATAGTTTCATGGTGGTTCCCCCCTTCCCTACCAGGTAATAACTGGACGAATGACGCTCTTAACTTGCGAGCGACTGACTGGCCCGAAGTAGCGACCATCAAAAGAGGTATCGCTTACATCAGACATAAGCAGCAGCTCAGAGCTGCCGAGTGTGTATTGATTGGATTGGTAGCGCGGTAACTCGCGGCCATCGAGGTCGGCCTTAATGGGTTTGCTATGCGGTAACAGCTCACCATCAACGGCAACGCCGTTATCCGTTACCGTTACCGTGTCGCCTTTAGCGGCTAAAATTCGCTTCATCATGTAGCCGTAATCACCAGGGCAGAAACCTCCAGCGATATAGTCGCGCTCTTTAGCTGTGGCAAAAACGCCAACGTCCGGGGGGCAAAACAGGACATAAGCCCCTTTTTCAATAGGGGCGTCCGTTGTCCAGTAAAGTCCTACCGGGATGCTCTTAGTTTGTATTGATACGCGCCCCGGCTGCGTAGCTAATGGCAGCAAGCGACATTGCCGCAACACCGGCAATGGCTATCCCTGCATAGATTTTTTTCAGGCTGATTTTCATATTGTCACGCCCTCCCCTTCCGGCTCCGCAACTATGCGCAGCTTGTCGCTGATTTTCGGGGCATCCACGCTTGCACGGGCCTGAAAAACAGGGTCTTTGAAGTAGAGCGGCTGCTTGCCATAAACGGCGGGATACCCGGCAACGTAAATCACCATGTCACCGGCTTTTTCAATGTCACCGGCTGCATTCTTGGTAGGCCCCGGCATACGCAAACATTCATCAGGGGTGAGCAATGGGCGCTGTACTTCTGAATGGTGCGAGAAACCTGCCCGAGCATGGCCGATGTGCGGCGGCCACTGGTAGTGATTTGCTCTTTAACAACGGTGGTTTGCCCGGTCAGGCGTGACAGGTGTTCCGCTGTTTCAATACGGTTCGGTGGGTAAGCATTTTGAACGTGGCAGTTAGACGTTATGGTTTCGTCTGGACCATAGCCAGTTTCACGGCTTTTGAGCTGGTTCAAATCTTGGCATATCAGGTAACTTGATGCCATAACCGGCGACGAATGCCAGCGACTCTTGCAGGATTTCCAACTTACCCAGGCTTGGGAACTCGTCCAGCATCGCCAACAAGCGGTGCTTGTAGTGCGCAACTGGACGCCCTTTCTCAAACGACATTTCATCTGCCAGCAGGCGGATAATCATATTGGTGAGAACGCGAACCAAGGGGCGCAAACGGGCCTTGTCGTTCGGTTGAGTCACGATATACAGACTCACCGGGTCATCGTGATTCATCAGGTCTTTGATACGGAACTCAGACTTGCTTACGTTGCGAGCAACTACCGGGTCACGGTACAAAGCTAGGTATGACTTGGCTGTTGAAAGAACGGAACCGCCTTCCTCTTCGGGGCGGTCCATCATGTCACGGGCAGCAGAGCCGACCGCTGGATGGTTTTGGCCGTCAACATGGCCGTAAGTCGCCATTTCCATCCAAAGTTCGCCAGTGTCTCGCTCAGGATCGGCCAGCATGGCATCAACAACCGGCAAGGTTGCCGGGGTGCCTTCGTTCTTTGACTTGTAGAGCGCGTGCAGAATGACGCCAACTAACAAGGCATAGGATGTTTTCTGCCAGTGCGAATCCATGCCCTTGCCATCAGGGTCCACGATAAGCGTTGCGAGGTTCTGCACGTCGCCAACTTCGTATTCCGTGCCAATCCTGATTTCATCCAAGGGGTTCCAGCACACACCGCCGTTACTCGATGCGGGTTCAAAGCGAAGCACCTTGTTCTTGGCGTGCTTTTGACGCCATCCGGCAGTCAAAGCCCATAGCTCACCTTTAAGATCGGTAATAACGCTACTCTGAGGCCATGAAAGCAAGGTAGGAACAACCAGGCCGACACCTTTACCCGAACGGGTTGGGGCATACGTCAATACGTGTTCAGGCCCGTTGTGTCGAAGATAGAAAAAGTTGCCGTCTTTATCTTCCCAGCCACCAACATAAACGCCGGTTGAGGTAGGGGCGTCTTTACCTGTTACCACTTCCAGGGCCGTGCGCTCACGCGGCAATAAACCCGCTGCCTGAATATCCTTTTTTTCAGCCCAACGGGCCGAACCATGCAGGTATTCACTGGCTTTAGAGCTGTTCGACGTGACTACCTTGGCAATGGCTACACCCAGCAAGCCAACGGTCGTGACAACCATTCCGATGCTACCGGATCGCATGAACTCGTCGGGATAGATGCTGTACCAGTCACTAGCCCAGCTCAGAATTGACCAGGGCGCATATACGTGGTTGATATGGCCGCCAAGGTTGTCCTGGTAATTAAATGTGTAAGCGAAAAACTGCGTTGCTGCTTGCAAGCCACCAAGTACGGATACCGCACCCAAGGCAGGCAATAGGCGTTGCTTCTTCGGTTTTCTGTCGCGCACTTGCGGGCCGACTGCGTTGTTTATTTTTGGCTTCATCTGCTCCTTCCTTTTGATCTCTTGAGCGAACCTTGCGGAGTGACTGTCACGGCTTCCCCGATGCGAACACGCTTCATTCGTTGCGCCGTGGCCTTGTCGATTGGCAGCACTAAGACTTCATCCCCGCGATTTAATAGGGCCAATGACTGCCCCTGAACATTCCGAGTGCCGCCATAAGTAACCGCACCATCCTGGTTAGTATATCGTGAATGATTCGGTATATCGAAACCTTTTAGGCGTTTTGCCTCCGCTCGGCAATGTATTTATCTGCTGCGCTGGTCTGATCTGGCGTTATTCCTCCTGACCCAGAAACTCCCCATCGCAGTTGGTATCTGGTTTGGCTCCTTGGTGCTCCAGCTCACTAGGTGCATTACCCGGCAAAAGCACTTCACCTCCTCGGGCGAAGCGAACCACACCGAGTGAGGACAGCGTTCGCAGACGGTTTTTTGCGAAGGACGGCGGTTCTCCTCCAATGCGCCCAACGTGGGGCTTGTTGAGGATAGGGCGGCTTCCATTTCCGGCGTCATTTCGACCGCCTGCTGTGGTGCTGCCGGTGCTGCTGGCTGACTGTCCGCGTCCTCGCTGGCCGTCTCCGGCTCTGCCTGCTGTTGTTGCTCGACTGTCGGCGGTTCCTCTTCCTCTTCCGTTGTCGTCGGCAGGTCCCCGCTCAGCGCGGCCATTGCTGCGTCTATCAGCTCGTCCTCGCTCATTTCCTCTTCTGGGCTTGCTCGTTTCGTCGGTCATTACTGTTCTCCTGTTGCAATAGCTGCTGCCTGCGGCGCTCTAGGCCCGCATCAGCAAAAGTGATTGGTAAGTTTGAAGTGGCGGCGGCAACGATCACCTGGGCTTTAAATTGAGGTGAACCAGTAACTGTGATCCGGCTGCCATATCGTTCCATTGCCACGCGCAAGGCTTCGGTCACGGTGTCGCCGTTAGCTGCCTTGGAAACCTGTAATTTGTCGCCATCATCCCGAACGGCACTTTTGCCGGTGCGGAAAATGATGGTTCCTTTCTTGGTGATTGTCCGTAACAGGGGCGTGACCAGGCTTTGAACCACCTTCCCCTTTGATAGTGTCGCCCTGTAGTCCCTTTGATTGCTCCCGCGCTCGTAGAGCCTCCAGAGCCTTCTTGTCACCATTAAGCGCCTGCTGTTTCAGCCAATCCGCCCAAGCTCGACGCTTGTACTGGTCGTATAGCTCCTGCTTCTCGCGCTTGTAGTCTTGTTAATCGACTGGATTTCATCTTTCAGGGCTTTATGGGCTTGCGCGTAAAGCAGTTTCTTAGAAATACGACTGCCACCCATGAGCTTGATGGCCGAACGGCGCAGACGGTTTGACCGTTTCGCGGCTTCTATCCGGCGATCCTTTCTACCCCTGGCGTTATTCCATTCAACCTTACGCGCAGCGGTCAGGTTCTTTTGTTCTTCCTGATACCTGGCGTACAACTCGGTTGTATTAACCTTGAAGTGAGTAGGGCGCTTGTCGTATCGGCGTTTTGCTTTTCGCTCGGCTTGCGCGGCTGTTTCTTCAAAAGCCCCAAGTCGCGCTTCCAGCTTTGGCTTGGATAAGTCACGGGCGACGGTACTGGCCTTAACTTGGGTTCCGTCCTCAGACTCAATAACAAAGCCATTGGCTCGCTGGCGAATCTCCAGCCCGTTATCGCTCATAACCTGGTGCAGCTCTTCCCAGGTCTTAGCTGTCTTTATTTCTTCCAGGCATTCCCGCTTAATCCAGCTCACCAAACTTTCAATGCCAGCGTGCCGCTCCATGTCAGACGCCCGACCCTGAGAGACACTTTTGCGGCCCTGGTGATTGTCCTTCTGCAATCCATATTCATCTTCGAGCGCGTCACACAATCCGCCCAAGGTTCGATAATCCTGATAAGGCTCGTGCATCGTGTTTCTGGTTGGATGAATCTTGTTGATTGCGATATGAATATGGACGTTATCAGTGTCGTGGTGTACAGCACTGACCCGTTGATGGTCCGCATAACCAAGCCCTGCACAAATCCGCTCTTCTACCGCTTTCAGAACGTCATCCTCGGGCTTTTCTCCAGCCGGGAAGCTGACTATTAGATGGTATGTTTTATCGCCCTTAGCGCGTGTGTTGCCCTGCTGCGTGGCAAGCACCTCACCAATTACGGCCTGCATGGTGTCAGCCTCGCAATTGGTCGCATTCACCAGACCAAGACGCTCGGTTTTGCTTTGCTCGTCAGTGATGTACTTCACTAATCCCGCAAAGTCGGATTTTTTCAGCGAGCGCATAGGGACGTGCTTTGCTATCAAAGGCCACCCCCTGGAGTTTTAGCCGCTAAAATCATGGCTCGGACCTCGGCATTACAACCTTGGTCATGACCTTGCCCATTTCCTCCTGCGTCGCTTCAATCTTGCTGAGCACAGCAAGGATTGTTGATTGGCCGAACTGAGCCGTTCGCACGTCATCCGTTAACCAAAGCTTTAACAGTCCACCTAAGCGGCCAAGGTCGCCATTTATTCGGGCCAACTCTCGGACCTGCTCATAATCGACCACCCCTTTTATTTGATAGCCCTGCCCGACTTCACGCAGATAACGGGCAACACTCATGCCCGCCCGGGCAGCTTGCGCCTCGATAGCTTCTTTTTCGTCGTCAAAGACTGGCACCCGCAAATGATGTGATCGCTTTTTGCCAGGCTTCTTTTCCTCACTCATATATATATGCACCTCTCTATCAACCGGCGGTAGCCGGTAGCCTCGCAGAGCAGGATTCCCCGTTGAGCGCCCCCGGCGCGAATAAGGGAAAGTGAAGATAGTTAATCGGCTCCGCCGATTAGCTAACTTCACCTATCCTGCCCGCCTTACGGCGTTGTTTACACCAAGGAAAGTGTACACCAGCCATTGTGTTTTACCATGTTTTTCGTTGAAAAATTGCGGATATATCGTAAAATGCGCTAAAGTAAAGGCATAACAGAAGAAACCCGCATGTTTCCTTGCACTAAAACGACGCTTTACGCGATAACATGCACAGGAATACACAGGTTTACTTTCACAGGTTGATAAATGGGAAAATTCACTGACGGGCTAGAAAAGTGGGTCCAGGAGCGCGATAAGCGGCAAAAAAAGAGACGGCAGGACGCATCTGCCGTCGAGTTTTTGGCCGTAAAAAAGGATGTGGCCGAGGCGATAGAGGCAGGGTATTCGCTCAAAACGATTTGGGAATACCTGAAAGAAGGCAAAAAAATACGGTCTACTTATGAGACATTCCGCCGCCACGTTAAACGCTTCATCAAGGCCGCGCCGAAGGACCAACCAACTTTAGCCGCTAAAAACGAGGCCGCCGCCAGCCCCGCGACCAACAAGCAGCCCGACGGCAAACGGGATGCGACACCAAAGGCGGACAAGAGCGAACCCGAAGAAAAGGAAAAGCCGCAATTGCCAGGCACTGGCGGCTTTAAGTTTGATGCTAAACCCAACAAAGAGGATTTAATCTAATGGCAAAAGTACATCTAGTTCTACAAGGAAAGGGCGGCGTTGGTAAATCCGTGATCGCTGCCCTTATTGCTCAATACAAAGCAAACAAGGGGCAAACGCCGGTTTGCGTGGATACCGACCCGGTTAACGCTACGTTTGAAGGCTATCAGTCACTGAACGTGAAACGCCTTAACATTCTTGAAGAGGACGAAATCAACACGCGAAACTTTGATGCCCTGGTTGAGCTGATCGCAACCAGTGAAGATGATGTGATTATCGACAACGGGGCCAGCTCTTTCGTCCCGCTGTCTCACTACCTAATCTCAAACGAGGTTCCTGCCCTGCTCCAAGACATGGGGCACGAAATGGTTGTTCACACCGTTATCGCTGGTAGCCAATCACTCCTTGATACTATCAACGGCTTTTCACAGCTTGTAAGCCAGTTTCCCGCCGAGTCACTTTTTGTTGTGTGGCTCAACCCCTATTGGGGGCCAATCGAACACCAGGGCAAGACGTTCGAGCAAATGAAAGCCTACACAAACAACAAGGCTCGCGTGACGGCCATCATTGATATGCCAAAACTGAAAGATGAAACCTATGGCCGAGACTTTGCAGAAATGCTTGAAAATCGCAAAACTTTTGCCGAGGCCCTGGAAGATAGTTCGCTTTCAATCATGACCCGGCAGCGCCTTAAAATCGTTCGCGGCCAAGTGTTCGGCCTGCTGGATAACGCGGCGGTGCTGTAATGTCCGATAAGATCGAGGAAACCATTAAGGAAATCGCAGCCAAGCACGGCATAGCCGTGGGCCGCGATGACCCTATATTGATCCTGCAAACCATCAATGACCGACTAATGCAGGAAAGCACTGCCGCCCAGCAAGCCAACCTGGACGCCTTTAAAAGCGAACTGGAAGAAATTGCGCATCGGTGGGGGGATGATGCAAAAAACAAAGCTGAAAGGACGCTGAACGCCGCTCTGGCGGCCAGCAAAGAGGCAATGGCCGCAACCATCAAAGAAAACGCCAAGGCGACGGCAGCGGCAGCCAGGCAGCAAGTAGAAGAGGCGATAGCCCAGGAACTCAAGCCCTCGATCCGGGAAGCCCGCAGGGTGTCTTACATGAACTTGATTGCGGCAGGAATGGCCGTTTTCGCGGCGGGCCTTGCGTTATGGGCGTCATGGTAAAGGTGTTGCAGCAATACAAAGAAAAGCCCGGTCATGCCGGGCTTTGTTGTCTATTGAGGCGGTCGATTCAACCCAAGGGATAAGCCCCTGCTTTTCTCTTGGGTTTGCTTCTTCTCCTGCTCCTGTTTTTTCATTAACGCCTGGTGCTGCCGCTCGGCCTGCTTCATTGAATCCCAATCCGCAGCCAGCTCGGGGTTCTCTGCCCGCATCTTCCTGGTCGCCAGCTCTTCAACACGCGGCGAATGCAACCCCATACCTTCCTTAATTTCCCGGACTGTCTCCAGGCGAGCATGAAGCGTCTGGAGCCTGCCTTGCTGTTGCGCCTGGGAAGCCTGCCAGGCTTTCCGGGTTCCAGGCATAGACAGAAAACCGGGGCGGTTTGATTGCGTTTGTTGCAATCGAGCTTGCTGCCGGTTGATCAAGTTTTCTAGCCGATCCTCAATGCTTTCAACCTGGTCATGTTTGGCCTGGACATACATGGCAAGGGTTTCTTGATAGCCCTGCTCAACGGACGCCCCTTCAATCATGGCCTGCTGTTCGACTTCCAACCCCTCAGCAGACGAAACTAGACTTTCTCCGGTTAGACCCGAACGCCCCGCGCTTTTTGAGCGCGGCGGCGCTTCAACTCGGTTCGCGCCCAATCGCTCGATGCCTTCATGTCTTGCCGCAGTGATTCTTTCTCTGATTGCGTCAACGGTCTTGGCTGATTTGAGGTGTCCAGCTTCACCTTGTGTGAGTTTGTCGGTTCCATAACCAAACGTCTCCTGCCAAAATTGATTCATACTCGGGCCGTGCTTATTTTCAATGGCTGCCAACATGGAAGGCTTAACCGGCAGGTTAAGCGCCCCTTCATGCGCAGTCATCACCGAAGCAGCGACAACTTTGCCGCCTCGATTCTCCACATAGCCCCGCAAAGAGGCGACCGTTCCCCCCATTGTCAAAGTGTCGTCAACAACCAGGTACTTTTGCCCCTGTTTAACGTCACCCTCGAATGTAGGATTGAACGCCAGGCGATGGTCTGCGCCGGTATCAGTTCGACCTACCTTGTCGCTCTGGATTATCCCCAGCTCAACATCAAGGCCCAACCGATCCGCAAGCGCCTCGGCCATTGCCAACGGTATTTTGTTGTTACCAGCCGCCTCAACGGCCAAAACTGGCAACACCAGGGGCTTGCTGTCCCCCATTTGCTCCCTGATCTTCTCCACCGTTTCATCGGTGAGAAGCCTATCTACTAGCTCGATAGCAGCAGGCATGTCGCCAGACTTGGCTGCCTGGTACTCGGGTTCGTTTTTCAACGCTCCCAAGTCTCCATTCCTTATCACTTGAGGAAAATCGTCCCAAGGGGCACGCTCCCCGATTCCTAGCTTACTCAAAGGCACCTCCCGTTTTAGCCGCTAAAACTATCGGGAGCGTCCTCTGCTGAGTTTGACAGCCTGGGCGACTAATGCCTTGCCCTGGGCGTCGTAGCTAATGCTTTTTGCACTCCCAATATCAGGTACTATATCGAAATCTGACTTAGAGTGCATGACAAAGTTTTTGCCTATCTGCTGGTATATTTTGTTGTTATCGGCATGAACAATCACGCCATCATGGCGCTGTGACTTATCGGCTTCCTTAGCCATGTAAAGGTTGTATATGCCGGGCTTCAACGCTCCGGCCTTATCAACCTTTTGATTAGCCCATGCGCCACCCTGGTCGGTCTGAACGATCCGCTGGCCGTTCATAACCAAAAGGCGTTGCTTCATTTGCGGCGCTCCTTTGTGTTTTCTTCTACTGCTACTGGTTGCAAAGTCCCCGCCCACAAAAAAGCCGACCTCGGCAACCAAACGAGGCCGGCTTGCATTCTGGCCGGGAAAATCTGTCAAGGATGCCTTTAATAGTACGGTAAAAAACCCGATTTATCAGGTTATTTCTGCGAACCGTCGCCCTTCTCCCCGCGTGAAAGCGCAATTTCTAGCCCTTCAACACGTCCGCGCAGTGCCGCCGCTTCCTCTCTGGCCGTCGCCACCGCCGCCAGGGCAGAATCGCGCTCCGCACCTGCTTTCTCGACTTCACCTGTCAATACAGCAAGTTTTTCCTCGGCTTGCGCCTGTTTGGACTCCAGGGAAGAGTTGACGGCAGCCAGTCGCTCAGCCTCGGCCTGTGCGGCTGCTTTGGCCTCCTGGGCACTCTCCAGCGCCTGACTGTGCTGCGCTCGCAGCGCCTCGACTTGCTCCTGGTACTCTTTAGCCGCTTGCTTCGCATCGGCTTGAGATTGTGCCAACTCTGTCTTGTGATCCTTGGCCGCCTGCTTTGCATCAGCCTGGGCTTGTGCCAGCTCGGCTTTATGGGTGTCGGCTGCTTTCGCTGCGGCCTCCTGGACACGTTCCAGCGCCTGACGGTTCTTGTCTGCCTCCTGGTGCGCCCGATCCAGCTCGGAACGCAAGTCATTGGCTCGCCGCTCCATTTCACCACTACGGGCCTCGGCGGTAGTGGCTCGCTCGGTGGCCGTGGTCAGCTTGCCTTTCAAGTCGTCCACTTCTGCCCGCAACTCCTGGGCCACGCCCTCCAGGCTCGCAACCTGATTGCGCGAGTCGTCCAGGTCTGCCGATAGCTGATCTGCCAGTTCGACAGCCTCAAGTCTGGAAGCCTCCATTTCCAACCGGGCCGCTTCCAAGCCTTCGCGCTCACTAGCAAGGCGACCGTTCGCCAGCTCCAGGGCCACGCCCCAAATCTCGGCCCCAACCTCCGACAGCTTATCCATAACACCAGGCGGGGGCGGCTCTTGAATCGGCGTAGCGTCGGCAGCCTTGGCCGCTCGCCATTCCTTCATTGCTTCACTGATCGTGGTGTAACTGCCGCCGTCTAGGGCCTTGCGTACCGCTGCAAGGGTAGGGTTTTGACCGGCTGCGTCCAGCTCGTCGGCCACCTGGAAAATCTGCTCTTTGCTGATTGCCATAATGTTCGCCCTCTGTAGTATGTTGTATTGTGTATTATACTACAACATACTACAAAACCAAGCAAGGATACATTTCGTGCAGGTAAAAAAAAGCCCCGCAAAAGCGGGGCAGGGTGGGTGTGGTTCATGGCCGTGTCACGCTGTCACGCGGCAGCTTCGGCCCTCTGCAAGTGATCGAGGACGTGCGCCAGGTCGGCCATTGTCATCAAGGGAAGGGTAAATGATTTCTTTTGCTCCAGGGCGGCGCGAATCCGGCCTGCAATCATGATACAATCGTTGCTACTCATCGCTAGTACCTCTCAACTGGTTAGCGTGGGTTATGGCCCTGGATACGGTTGCCGCCGTGCCCAGGGCTTTCTTTTTGGGGTTAAGCTCCGTCCATCAAGGCCATCAGCTCAACCGTTCCAAGGTCCGCTTCAAACTCGTGGCCGTCGTCCTCGTATTTGATCCAGGCCCAGCCCTCAGCAGTAGGACGACGATTAAGCATCAGTCGGCCCATGCGCTCGTCATGCTTGACCATGATAATCGCTTTTTTCAGCTTGTCCGGGTCTTGCTCCTTCGGCTCCTTCTTCGGCGGGGTTTCGCCCTCTTCCTCTTCCTGGTCGTCGTCGCCTTCGGCATCAGTCTGGCCGGTGAAAGCATCCACGGTGTTCGGGTCGCGTTCCTCGTCCTCATGCTTGCGCTTGTCGTCCAGGTACTCACGCAGCAGCTTCACCGATCCGCGTGTTATCTCCTGCTCGTCGTCGGCCAGCCAGGCAACAACCTCGTCCGGGTTCTTCTTGTAAGCCTTAACCAGCTCGTTAATCACGGTCACGTCATTAACGCGGCCAGTGTTGAATGCCTCAGCAATCGGTTCCGGCAGGTCGAGCAAGGTAACGTGCTGGCTCACGAATGCAGCGGATTTGCCGATAGCTGCCGCAATATCCCCCTTCTTAACGTCCTTAGCCAGTTCGCGGCCAATGTAGTCGGCAATCTCGCGGGCCGTCAGCTCGTTGCGTTGCAGGTTTTCAATCACCTGGTCCGCTTCGTTGTAATCGTTGTCGATAAACGCCGGGATAGTTTCCTTCTCAGCGATACGGCTACCACGGAAGCGGCGAGCGCCGTGGTTGATGATGAAGCGGCCCGGTTCGTCCTGGTTCTCGCGCACTGAAATAGGCGTTTTAACGCCTCGATGGCGAATGGTAGCGGCCAGCTCTTCCAGGCTCGATTTTGAAAAGCCAGGGTTGTCCTCGGTACGTGGCTGGTTTGGATCTTCATCTATCAGGTCCAAGGCCAGTTCCAAGGGGCCAGCGCCGCCGCCGTTGGTGTTTTCGGGGTCGTTCAGAAGCCCGGACAGGTCGCCAATACCCTCCAGACCCAGCCCCTCCATTTTCTGTTCTTTTTGCGCGCTCATGCGGTGATCTCCATTTTTGTAAACACAAGGTCAGCCAGGGCGCGAACTTCTTTCGCGGCTTTTCTGGCAGCCGTTTTTTTGATTTTCCAGACCGGCACCCCGGAAGCGAGTGCGTCCGCTATGCTGCTACGCAGGCCGATTGTGGTAGGAAGCATAAGTTGCGGAAATGCCTGCTGGAGCTGTTCCAGGTGGCGACCGTGGCGGGGGTTTCGTCCGTCCACCTTGCTCGGCACCATGCCCAAAAATTGCAGCTTAGGGTTAGCCTTGCGCACGTTCGCAATGGCCGCATTCATTTTCTTGATGCCTTGAATTGAATAGGCTTCCAGCTCAACAGGGGACAGGACATAATCCGCAGCAATCAGCGCGGCGGCCATACTCACACCAAGGGAAGGGGCCGTGTCGATCAAGCACACGTCAAAGCCTTGTTCTGCAAGGCTCGCAATACCTGCTCTGAAATGTTCACCAGCGCGACCAAGGGACATGGTTTCCATGTTTGCCAAGGCGGCGTCAGACTCAATAAGAGCCATGCCAGGCGCGTCCCCTCCATTCACAACGTCGAACGGGCCGCCATTGAAAAAGTTGCTTGCTACAACGCCCGTGCGGAACTCCTGGAGCGTGTAAGAGGCATTACCCTGGGTATCCAGGTCGATCACGGCCACCTTTTTGCCGCGTTCATAGAAATCAAACGCCAGATGCACCAAGGTTGATGTTTTGCCGACGCCGCCTTTTTGGTTTGCCGTGACCAGTGTTTTCATTACGTGTCCCTTTTCTTCTTGGCGTCCTCCGCCCACTTCTTGACGATGAACGCTTGATGTTCCGGCAGTATTGCCGTGACTCGCTCGTACCCCTCCGGCGTCAGCGCCTTGTGAGCGTCCCAAATTCTCTTGACGGCCTGATTGACCGCTCCTTTTGTCACTCCCAATAACGCTACGAACTCGGCTTGAGTTTTCCCCTCCACCAAGACGCCATGCGCTATTTCGAGCGTTTGCTGTCCTACTCCCAAGCCCTTGATTGCAGCTTGAAATTGGGACTCCGTTAGTTGTTTCTTCATGGATTGCACCCATACCAACTCCACACCCTAGTTATTGACTGAATGACGGTGACAGCCGCCGAATACATAAAAAGTATAGCTATACTTTAGGATCAGGTCAACACTTTAGCGGCTAAAATTAAACGCCTTTGGGTTTGAATACCGACACAAAATAAGTGAGGACAGTCAGCACGGCAAAATGAGCCAGGAACGTCCACCCTGCATGTACCGTTGGATCATCCCAGTAGTACACGGCGCGGACACCCTGAAAGAAAACGTCGATAGAGATAACCCATTTAAGCAACGGCCACACCAGGACAACGCCTATCCATACCCAACGCAGAATAGCCGCCAGAAATCCCCCGCCTTTCTTCGGGTTGCTCTGCGGCTTGCTCGGCTGTTGCTTGGCCTGTGCTTTTGGTTGCGGGTCCGGCGGCCCTGAATCAGTAGGGCCAGCTTTCGGAAACTTGATAATATTTGACTTTGACATATTCTTGACCCTCCACGCCTTCCGTGCTCCAATTATCTATTGCTCTGCAAATAGGGCCACACCCTAGAGAGCATTGGTTTCGGTGTGACAGCGCCGGGCCAAGCGCCCCGGTCTAACCGGGGCGTATCCTTTCTAAAAATCAGCCCGGTGTTTTGCCTGTTCTACGGTCTCAATCGACCATTTCCCTTTGGCGTCACCTTCCAGTTTAAGACTGGCAAAATAAGCCTCTTCACGCAGTTTTGACGCCCGCTGTTCCAGCTCCTGAGCTTCTGCCATCTTGTCCGCAATGGAGTCACGGCGAGCGGTGAAGTCAGTCGCGGCTACGTTCGGCAGCGCATCGACCCAAGACATGATTTTGCTAGTAGTCATCGGTATTCCTCGGTTATTGACCTGGGCAGTATGCCCGGCCTTCACTTAATATATTAGGGCAAATTGCCCTATCTTGTCAAGCGGAAAATTCCGATTTATCGAAACATTTTAGCGGCTAAAATCACAATTCCAAGCCTTTCCTTCCTGGCGTTCAACTCTCTTCCCAAATTTTGCCCAGCCCGGCCATGTCACAAAGCAATGCCCACGCGGCATAAGGAATGTGCGTTTCCTCGCCAATCCAGCGGCGCACCGTTCTGTCTCCCTTCTGCCCAAGCCCGACTTTTCTGGCCGCTCCGCCGCCTGTCAATTCAGCCAACCGCAACACTTCGCGGATTTCCTCGCCTGTCGGGCGCTCCCACTTTTCAGCAGGACGCAGGCATTCAAGTCTAATATTCGGGTCACTCATTGTTTGTTTCTCCTGTGTCTATTACGGGGCGCAATTGATCAAAGCTGTAGATCGTATGCACCGATTTAGGGTTGAACTGAACAACGCGCCGCCCGTTCCGATTGATTCGGTACTTTGTCGGCTCGTCGTCGTGCGCCCATACCTGGGAGGTGTGAGGGGACAATTTCGTGATAATAACGAACTTGCCTATATCCTTTTCAAATACAGGATGATGGACGCTAACAATCTGGCATCGCTGCCCAGGTTTAAATCGTCTAGTTTCTTCCCTGGCGTTCATTTTCGCGGCTTTAGCCGCTCTTGGTTTTGCGGCCTCCGGCTCTATTTCCGGCAGCTCCTTTGTCGGCTTGTCCGCTTCGATCTTTGCTTGTGCTTCCTTGGCCCACTTCCGCGCAATAAATGCCTTCTGTGGAGGCAGCACAACGTCCACAAGAGCGTAACCAGGGGGTACGTCAAGGGTTGCTGGAGAACGTCGCGCAGGCGGCTCCAGGGAAGCCAGAACGGCGGGGAGGGGGGATCGAGCAAGCCGGTCCCTATCTTCCGTTCCAATCTCTGGCCGTTTGTCCTTGAGGTAATCAACCAGTATGGCTTTTGCAGCCTCTTCCACTGTCGAGCCAAACCGCAGGCCGTCGAAGTGGGACCGATACCCTGTCTCTGATATAAACCAGGCGTCCAGGTCTACCGCATGAAAAGAAAAATGAGCGGTTCCCTGGCTGCCAAGGCTGCCAAACTCGACCAAGACACGCATACCATCGACAACAGAAACAAACGCCCCTTTCTGACCCCATTTAGGAACCGCCCCGGTATCAGCCTGGCAATGTCTTTCAACCACGTTACCAGGTGAATCGGAATCCGCGTTGCATCCAAAGAAGGTGCCGCCGTTCATTTTCCAGATAACCGCCTCATACCGGGCCATTGCCCCGGCAACCCTTTCTGCATCATCGACCAGTACAGCAGCGTGCAGGTCATTCACGGCCCCGGCAGCCAAGTCCAGCAACGCGGTTTGTTCGTCGGGCATCGAGGCGGCCAGCTTCGCCGCTTGCTCGTCTCGCTCGTCTCTCTTATTCATCATCGCCACACAATGGCCCCAGCTTGCGCCGGGGCCTCTCCTATCAGTCGATAGCGCCAAGGATCGCAGCGGCTTCCGCGTGATCAAGGGCGTACTCTCTCAGGAAGTGATAGCGGTCAATCAGGGCGTCACCCTCGGCGGTGCCCTGGGCTTCGGCTGCAAGGTGTCCAAATGCGAACAACGTGGCTACGATCCCCGCCGCGTCAGCCGACATAGAGCCAGAAAACCAGTTACCTGAAACCTCCAGGTGCATTTCGGTATCAATCGCAGGAGCCATGTAATAGCCGCCGTTCGATAGGGTATAGAAGTGCCAGAACGCGCCTTTGTAGTCCTGGGAAAGATTACCCATGTAACCCAGCACCAGGGCTTCGCCGCGCATCATGCGAGCTTCACCAAATGCAGCAGGGTAAAACCCCATGCGGTTATCTTCTGCGACCAGGGAAGCAGTAACAGGGGTGTAATCGGTTGTATCAGTCATCGGAAATTCTCCGGTTATTGACCTGGGCGGTGTGCCCGGCCTTCGATATGTATAATAGGGCATTTTGCCCTAATTAGTCAATAGGCAAGCATAAAAAAACCCGGTTAAACCGGGCTTTTTTTAGTGAACACAAAGGGTTAGTGTCGGCTTCTTCGGTTCGGGCTGCTCCAGCTCCTGAATCCGTTTCGCGGCTTGCTCTAGGCGTTTGTGAGCCGCTTCCAAGCTCTTCCCGTGCTCTTCTCGGTCGGCAGGCTTCGCCCGTTTGCACTCCAGGGCTTCGACAAGCCCAATAACGCGCTCGACACGCTCAACCCAATAGCGAAGCTCCTGGGCACCAACGCAGGCGTGATAATCCACGTTTGCCATGCGGTACAGGTGATCAACTGAGTTGCGAAATTCTTTAACTGATACGTTCATCGGAAATTCTCCGGTTATTGACCTGGGCGACTTGCCCGGCCTTCTGTTTATAATAATAGGGCAAAATGCCCTATCTTGTCAAGGGCAAATTGCCCTAATTGATGGGTGGACCGAAAAAAGGGGACGCGCCCCTTAGCTCCAGTTCCGCCACATACGGTTTAGTTCCAGGCTTCGGCCTCGCCACTGCTCCCCTAGCGCCTTAGTGGCCGCAGCTCTGTAGTTAATCCGCGTATGGATAGTGCATCCAGCTATAGCGTGCTTGATGCTGTCGTAACGGTCGAATGCTAGAGCTGTTTGGTAGCCAAACCGTTCAACACAGCGGCGATCCAGACTGGCCCGAACTCGCCCGCCCATTCGTTCCCACTCCCGAAACATTTGCATAAAAGTTTTCTGTTTCATAATGCCCCCTTGGCTGGTAGGGCAGGCTTTCGCCCGCCCCTCAAATGTCAATGAAAGTCAGGCTCAGCGCCGCATTCGACACAACCGGCCTCGTAAGGATCGGCCCCAGCTTCTCCGCATTCGTTGCAAATCCAAGTTGACTCTTCTGGTGTCGGTGGACAACAAAGTTTGTAACTCTGACGATAAAGTTCGCCACTTTTACATTAAAGATTGAAACTTTATAAGGAGCAGTGCTTACAGGATAAGCACTGCTCCTTATAAAGGATATTTAATCTCAGAATCGTTTTTGGACAAGAATGAGCTAGAAGTATTGATCTAGCTCTGGTGATTTGAATTAGAAAATGTATTAATGTTGTGTATAGTTTATCAGCAGGTATTCGTAAGCATCTAGTCAGGAAAAACAACAATACCCAACGCTTCGAGAAGCTGTTCTTGTTGCCAGCTGGCAATTTTGATACCTGATGTATCGACTTTTCGAGGATCTAAACCGTCGAGTTCGGCGTGACATAAATTAGCACCCTGTAGGCTAAACTGTCCCCAGACATCTTCAGAAAAAACACCTCGACTTAAGTCTGACTCTTTCAGTGATGCGCCCGCGAGGTGAGTCCCTATCCAGCGATTTTCAAACAGCTCACATTTTTCTAAACAGACCCGCTCCATATTGGCATAAGACAGGTTACATCCAGTAATAAAGGCTGAGCAAAAGTACATACGATTACTCACTTGATTGGCAAAGTTTGCTCGGGAAAAGTTGGCCCCTTTTAAATCACACTCACGTAACTCAATACCGTAGCAATTGGCGTTACTAAAGTTTGCCATCGCAAGCTGGCATTGTTGGAAACTTGCATCGCGAAGGTCTGCGACATCAAAATGGCAACCTTCGATATCACCCTGTTCAATGAACTTGCAGTTAATAAATGTCGCATCACGCAAGTTAGCACGTCGAAAATCGCATCGGATAAAGGTGCAAGCAGTGAAAGTAATATCACTTAGATCTTGATGTGAAAAACTGTGGTGTCGATATGTGTGACGGTAGGTTTCCATGTTGACTCCTATGATGAACTGGACGCAACACTACCATCAAAGCCACATCACATCACCAAAATAAAAACACTAAAAATCAAGATCTTAAAAACCCTCATTTTGCCTATTTTAAGGGGGTAAAATAGCGCCCTGAGCCTCTATGTTAACGTTCAAAGTACGCGGCACCATTGAAAAAAGTTATCCGCTTAAAAAGCCACAGAGAAAAGGAACCCAATAGATTACTGATGTCCGCCATTAGGTAAAGTAACCTTAAACGGAAGCCTGCAATTTGAAGTAGATACAAGGTCTAAGAAGGAATGGGGCAAAAGCTTGCTACAGCAAAAGACAAACTATGACAAAAAGCGTCGAAAAGTTTCGAACTTTATTGTTACTTCTTGCTTTGAGTTGGCCTATTGAGTGAAATTGAGTTTTGATCTTTATTGTCAGTTCTTTGCTATAGTGTCACGTAGCAATCTGCCCCGCGTAACAGAAAAGTTTCAATCTTTGTTGTTCAGCGACATCTGGCTCGGTAGCAACGCGGCTGAATCGTCCGCTCTTGGAGTCCTCCAACCATTCGCCCTCGCTCTCAAGCTGGAATGTGAACGTGTGACCGGCACGGCAGGTGCCTTGCCACGGTGTTTCTGGGGTGTCGGTATCTTGGGGAACAGGAGCGCCGCAAGTAGGGCACAGGGGGCGTGTTAGATCAGGGGTGTAAGTGTAAATCGTCATCGGAAATTCTCCGGTTGTTGACCTTGGCGACTTGCCCGGCCTTCTGTTTATAATAATAGGGCAAAATGCCCTATCTTGTCAAGGGCAAATTGTCCTACAAGCCCCATTTTTAAAGGGTTTCATTGACATTTGAGGGGCTGATTCAAGCTCCGATCTGGCCGCCTCCTTTCCTTGGCGTACAAACAAACGAACTTCCCAACTTGCTCAATAGTTTAGGATTGCCTCAGAGGCTCCAGGGGGCACGATCTTTGACAATCGGGGAGTCCAGAGGGGCGGTAGCCCCTTTGGGCATAGCGCAGCGTAAACGCACGATTCAATGGGGTGAGGACGCGAAGCGGCCGAGGGGCTTGCCCCTGGGGGGATGGGAGGGAGCGCAGCGACCGGGAGGGATTGAGAAGGGGGGTCTCCCCCCTTCGGGGGCCGGTTTTCGCTTTTCGGTTTTTTCTCGCCAAATGAGTGTTTTTCGCCCAATTGGTTATAAATAAATGGTTATATTATTGGTATATAAAGGGTTAAAAGAAGGTTAGAGGGGCTAAAAAACGATTATAACGCTTTGTTTTTATTGGTTTTTTAGGATCACCCCCGCCCCTCAAGTGTCAGTAAACCCGCCCCTCAAGTGTCAGTATTTTGCCCCTCAAGTGTCAGTAAACCCGCCCCTCAAGTGTCAATAGGTGCGCCCCTCAAGTGTCAATAGCGTAACGGGGTTACTAACAGGGTTATACCTATGAAATGTGGATAACTCTTAGCCAAGGTCTGGCTTTCGCCAGGTTTGGACGCCAGGGAAGGGGTGTTTTTCAAGCTGGCCCTTCAAGTGTCAGTAGTGCGCCTAGTCCGCTGGCCCCTCATATGTCAACTAACGCCCCTCATATGTCAACCAACAATATTTATCCCCATAGCCTACCCACAGGCTTAGCCCCTCATAAAGCAACAAAAAAGGGGCCGCAGCCCCTTTGTTCTCGATGCGTGGCCATGATGGCCATCAGCTTCGCTTGCAGTGCAATTGCTCCCCGGCAACCCAAGCATGGGCAACAAGGCCGCTTTCTCTCAGCTCGTCACACGCAGCCCCTACCTGCTCCCGCCACTTCTTAGCCCTGGTTGATTCTGAGCCGCACATAAGCCGGAAGGTTTCTAGTTTCAACGGGAACGGCTCCTTGTGTGAAGCAAAGTAATCGAACATACGGCGGGCCGTGGGGGACAGCTTACGGTACTTGTCCCAAATAAAGCGGGAATAGTAATCACCAGCGAACAGCACAACCATTTCTTCATCAATCATGACCTGGCATCGAGAATTGCGCTTGCCTCGATCCAGGACACGAAACCGGCTGATTAGTGACAGTGACTCAAGCCGTCCAACTCGTTTGGATTCAAATTGCATGGCCGATGCTTGCAACCGTGACAAACACTCTTCGGCCTTTTTGTAATAGCGGCCATTGATTGACCATCCCAAGTCCTTACACAGCTCATAGAATGTAAAGCTGATAGGGTCGCCAATAGGCGAACGCTTGGAATACTCCATGACCTGTTGCCATACCAGCTCGTCATCCTCCGCCCGTAGCTCTACGCCTGTGTAAGTAATGTTCACATCGTCACCGATGCTATAGATAGGCTCGTTTTGCAGGGCCAGGCGGGGCGCTCGCTTGTTACGGACAGTGAACAACGCCGAGCGGGCGTAGTCGTTCGGCAGTGCCCGCATGTGATCCCCCCAGGGGGCAATATCGAACAACGATAACTGAGCGTCTTTGATCTCTTGTTTAGTGTGTTTTAGCAACGCTGCTTGCCGGGCTTCGTCAACCTTCGAGGCCAGTGCATCCGTCGCGCCTTTTTTTCGCCCTGGCTTCTTGTCGCTCATGGTTTCCCCCTTGGCAGCCGGGGCCGGGTCGCTGGCCTCCGTGGTGTTCTGTTTTGCTTTGGTCGTATCAGAAAGGGCAGGGGCTTCGGGTTCAGGAATACCCGGCAGGGTAATAGCCTCGCCTATTGGGCGAACCTCCGCTTGTGCTGATCGGTTCCGATAATAGTTGGTCCTGGACGCAATTTCTTCCGCTTTGTCCGGCTCAACACCGCTATCAATCAGCTTTCGGATATATTCTTGTTTATTAAAGTAATCTGCCATCTAGTGCCCTCCTGGGAAACACCCCAGCATCAAGCCGGGGCAACCGCCTTACCCCTGTTGTTGTCCTTCCGGGGCTTTTGTGTCTAGGTAATCAATCTTTTCTACAATGAAGTCGGTGCCAAACTCGGTTTTGCCATCTTTTTCAAAGCGAGTGTTTTCAATGCGGCCCTGAACAAACACCTTGGAACCTTTCCCCAGGTAGCGGCCTGCATTGTCGGCTATCGCACCAAAAGACTTGATGCGGAAAAAATCGGTCTTCTCTTTCTTGTCAGCTCCCTTGCCCCATGTGCTGTTAACAGCAATGTCAAAAATTGCGCGACTGCTGCCGCCCTGGCTGTTATGTAGCTCTGTATCACGGGTAAGATTTCCGATAAACTGAAACATATTGTGGCTCATGGTAGAGTCTCCTTTCGTAATGACAAGGGGAGTATAGCTATACTTTTAAACCAAGTCAAAAACTTTAGCGGCTAAAATCAGCCTACAAGAGAGGCAAGGTGTACAATTTCATCTTCTTTACTAACGTGCTGCGCATCCTAGACGAGCGGCACATGACCAAAAACGAGCTTGCGGAACGCTCTGGCGTTTCCATTTCGTTTTTGTCGGATTTAACAACGGGTAAGGCTAATCCGTCACTGAAAGTGATGGAAGCCATAGCGGCAGCCCTTGAAACGCCGCTCCCTCTTCTCCTGGAGTCAACCGACTTGGATCGGGCAGCACTAGACGCATTAGCGGGCGGGAAAATGCCAAATAGCTTGCCAGCAGGCTATGAACGTGTTTGTGCTGTACTTCCTGAGCATCGCGCCTTCCAAGTAAAGAAGTGGGGGGAAGAAACTAGAAAAAAATTGCGGGACATGGACACCACACAAAAGGACTATTGACTTTTTTGTAATAAATCCCTCCCTGCCGCTGCTAAATTTTAGCGGCTAAAAAGGCTGCCGGGCCTTTCAACACCGGAATCACCGAAAAGGATCGTTGCGTTACAGGCAAGATATAGGCTCGCGGGTGTCTCACTCGTGAGCCTCAAGGACGAAATTACCTAAACTTTTTTCTTCGTTATGTTGCACGGTCTTAATTTTCGGTATATCGTATGTACTAGAAACGGATTAACCGAAAATACCGGGGCAATTGAATGCAACAAAACGACATGACTGGCTCCATTAAGGACCGGGCAAAAAGAAAACTAGAGCGGGATATTGGGCCGGAGCTTCTCCAGGCTCTAAATCACTCTAAGACAGTCGAGCTTATGCTCAACGCAGACGGGAAAGTTTGGGTTGAACGTCTAGGTGAGGGGATGCAGTGCATCGGAACGCTTAGACCTGCCCAGGCTCAAGCTATTATCGAGACTATTGCCGGGTATCACGGCAAAGAAGTCACCCGAAGCAAGCCTATCCTAGAAGGGGAGTTTCCCCTTGATGGCTCCCGCTTCGCAGGCCAGCTACCTCCAGTAGTTCCGGCCCCTACCTTCGCCATTCGTAAGAAAGCCGTTGCGATCTTCACCCTGGACCAGTACGTGGAAAACGGCATTATGACCGCCGCCCAAAAACACGTCCTGGTTGAAGCTGTGGCAGCACACCGAAACATTCTTGTCATCGGCGGCACTGGCTCAGGCAAAACCACCCTGGTTAACGCCATCATCAACGAAATGGTGATTACCGATCCTACAGAACGGGTTTTCATCATTGAGGATACCGGCGAAATCCAATGTGCCGCAGAAAACCACGTTCAGTATCACACCAGCCTTGACGTATCCATGACGGCATTGCTGAAAACAACTTTGCGCATGAGGCCCGACCGTATCCTGGTCGGTGAGGTGCGCGGAGCGGAAGCCTTGGACCTTCTCGATGCTTGGAATACCGGGCATGAGGGCGGAGCTGCAACACTGCACGCTAACAATGCTAACGCTGGCCTAGCTCGCTTGCGGTCGCTGATTACACGTAATCCAGCGGCTCCAGCCGAGATTGAACCGCTAATTGGCGAGGTGGTTCACATCGTTGTTCATATCGCCAGAACCCCGGAAGGCCGCCGCATCCAGGAAATCCTAGAGGTTTCCGGTTATTGCGATGGTCAATACATCACTAAATCCCTTTAAACGTAGGAAACTAGGAGTAATACCAATGCAACTCACTCTCCCATCAATCCGCCTTAACCGTTCGGCCATGCTCTACTTTGGCCTGTTCGCGGCTTTGTTCCTGGTTATGGCTGTTCAACCGGCTATGGCTTCGGAAGGAACGGGCGGCTCACTCCCTTATGAAAGTTGGCTGACCAACCTTCGCAACTCTGTAACCGGCCCTGTGGCGTTCGCCCTGTCCATCATCGGTATTGTCGTCGCAGGCGGCATTCTGATCTTCGGTGGTGAACTCAACGGCTTTTTCCGCACGCTGATTTTTATCGTGTTGGTAATGGCTCTGCTGGTCGGTGCGCAAAACATGATGTCCACCTTCTTCGGTCGTGGTGCAGAAATCGCGGCACTGACTGACGGTGCAGTTAACCAGGTTAGCGGCGCGGCCATGCGTCTCGTTAACGGTATTCAGGCGGTGTAACTATGGCTCTGCGCACGATCCCCATTCGTAGAGCTGGCAACCGAGAAAACTTGTTCATGGGCGGGGATCGTGAGCTTGTGATGTTCTCGGGACTGCTGGCAGGGGCACTTATTTTTAGTGCTCAGGAAGTCAGGGCAACGGTCTTTGGTATTGGCCTGTGGTTCGGCGCACTTTTTGTGTGCCGACTCATGGCTAAATCAGACCCTAAGCTGCGCCATGTCTATCTGCGGCACCGCCGCTACAAGGCATATTATCCAGCTCGCAGCACACCCTACCGTGAAAACACGACAAGCCAAGGGAAGCAATACAAATGATGATTCAAGCTATTTCATTTGCCATTGCTGTCTGCGGTGCGGCGCTGTTACTTATCCTTTTTGCCCGTATCCGTGCGGTCGATGCTGAATTGAAGTTGAAAAAGCATCGCTCCAAGGATGCGGGGCTGGCTGACTTGCTCAATTATGCCGCTGTTGTTGATGACGGTGTAATTGTCTGCAAGAACGGCGCTTTCATGGCGTCTTGGCTGTACAAAGGGGATGACAACGCCAGCAGCACCGACGAACAGCGGGAAATGGTGTCTTTTCGTATTAACCAGGCTCTGGCGGGCCTTGGTAATGGTTGGATGGTTCACGTTGATGCCGTGCGCCGTCCAGCTCCCAATTATTCAGAACGCAATACCTCAGCTTTCCCTGATCCGGTTTCTGCCGCGATTGACGAGGAACGCCGTCAGCTCTTCGAGGGCCTGGGTGCGATGTATGAGGGTTACTTTGTTCTAACCCTAACATGGTTCCCGCCTTTGCTGGCTCAGCGCAAATTCGTTGAACTCATGTTTGACGATGACGCCGAGGTGGTTGGCAAAAAAGCCCGCACCAAGGGCTTGATTAACCAATTCAAGCGCGAAATTAGCGGCATTGAAAACCGTCTGACAACTGCGGTTAAGTTGACTCGCCTTCGCGGTCAAAAAATCGTGAATGAGGACGGCAGCAAAGTCACGCATGACGATTTTCTTAGCTGGCTACAATTCTGCGTTACTGGTGTAAGCCACCCTGTTCAACTGCCTAATAACCCTATGTATATGGACGCCTATATTGGCGGTCAGGAAATGTGGGGCGGGGTAGTACCGAAAGTTGGCCGCAAATTTATTCAGGTCGTTTCTATCGAGGGTTTCCCCTTGGAGTCTCACCCTGGAATCTTGAGCGCCTTGGCCGAACTCCCGGTTGAATATCGTTGGTCGTCACGTTTCATTTTCATGGATCAACACGAGTCCATTAAGCACCTGGACAAGTTCCGCAAGAAGTGGAAACAAAAAGTGCGCGGTTTCTTTGACCAGGTATTTAACACAAATAGCGGTAATGTGGACCAAGACGCTCTAACAATGGTCCAGGACGCAGAATCTGCAATTGCAGAAGTGAACAGCGGCTTGGTTGCTGTTGGGTATTACACTAGCGTTGTCGTCCTAATGGATGAAAGCCGGGACCGTCTGGAACAGTCTGCACGCCAGGTAGAGAAATCAATCAACCGCCTGGGCTTTGCTGCACGAACTGAAACCATTAATACCCTGGACGCTTACCTGGGCAGCCTGCCGGGCCACGGTGTTGAAAATGTGCGTCGCCCGCTCATTAACACGATGAACCTGGCCGACCTGCTGCCTACAAGCACCATTTGGACAGGAAACGCCGACGCTCCTTGCCCAATGTATCCGCCTCTGTCACCGGCTCTAATGCACTGTGTTACCAGTGGGTCAACGCCGTTCCGTTTGAACCTTCACGTTCGTGATTTGGGTCATACCTTTATGTTCGGCCCAACGGGTGCAGGTAAATCGACACACTTGGCCTTGATTGCTGCTCAGCTTCGCCGTTACGCAGGCATGTCGATCTTCGCATTTGATAAAGGCATGTCCATGTATCCGCTGACTAAAGCGGTTGGTGGCCTGCATTTTTCTGTCGGTGCGGACGATGATCGCCTGTCCTTCTGTCCATTGCAGTATCTGGAAACCAAGAGTGATCGCGCTTGGGCAATGGAATGGATAGACACCATCCTGGCGTTAAACGGGGTTCAAAGTACGCCTGCACAACGAAATGAAATTGCCCATGCGATTGTCAGTATGCACGAAAGCGGGGCGCGTACTCTGTCTGAGTTCTCGCTGACCATCCAGGATGAAAGCATCCGTGAAGCTATCCGCCAATACACGGTTGATGGCTCTATGGGGCACCTTCTGGACGCCGACGAGGATGGTTTATCACTAACCGACTTCACCACTTTTGAAATCGAAGAGCTGATGAACCTGGGCGAAAAATTTGCCCTGCCGGTCTTGCTGTACCTATTCCGTAGAATCGAGCGAAGCCTTAAAGGACAGCCTGCGGTCATCATTCTGGATGAAGCCTGGTTGATGCTTGGGCATCCTGCATTCCGCGAAAAAATCCGCGAATGGCTCAAGGTACTGCGTAAAGCTAACTGTCTGGTTCTTATGGCAACACAAAGCCTGTCCGACGCTGCCAACTCCGGCATCCTGGACGTTATTGTGGAGTCCACTGCAACCAAGATTTTCTTGCCGAACGTCTACGCCCGCGACGAGGACACATCAGCCCTATACCGCAGAATGGGCCTTAATGCTCGTCAAATTGACATCCTGGCAACGGCTGTTCCCAAACGTCAGTACTACTACGTCTCTGAAAACGGTCGCCGCCTCTATGACCTCGCCCTTGGGCCTTTGGCTCTCTCGTTTGTCGGTGCTTCCGACAAGGAATCCGTGGCAGCTATCAAGCAACTGGAAGCCAAATATGGCGAACAGTGGGTGCATGAATGGCTCGCAGGTCGTGGCCTGAAACTTGATAACTACCTGGAGGCAGCCTAATGAGCTTTTCCGAGAAACTTAAAGGGCTGATTTTCAAAAAGCCCGCCCCTGGTTATGACCAGGAAGAAACTGCCGAGATAGAGGCACAGGATAAAAAATCTAAACGCCAAGGGGATGATGAAAACCCATATCTGACCGCTCGCCGCACTTGGAATGAGCATGTTGGTTCTGTGGTTTCATCACGCCAAACCTGGCAGGTCGTGGGCATTCTATCGCTAATGATTGCCCTGGCCGGTGTCGGCGGCGTTATCCATATCGGCAGCCAATCCAAGTTCATCCCTTACGTGGTGGAAGTGGACAAGCTGGGCGCAGCTCAAGCGGCGGGGCCGGTTACTGGTTCTGATTCTGCCGACCCGCGTGTTTTGGGTGCCACGGTGTCCGAGTTCATCGAAAACGCCCGCATGGTATCGCCTGACGTAGCTCTGCAACGCAAAGCGGTATTTAGCGTTTACGCACACTTGGCCCCGAACGATCCCGCAACCACGAAAATGAATGAATGGCTTAACGGTAATGCCGATGCCAGCCCGTTCAAACGTGCCACCAAAGAAATGGTGAGCATCGACATTACATCTGTTCTGCCGCAAACGCCGACTACGTGGCAAGTGGACTGGACAGAAACCAAGCGGGACCGGCAAGGGGTATTGCAGGGCCAACCAGCCCAATACCGCGCCCTTATTACTGTGTACACCGCAGACACTTCAACGCAGACCACGGAAGAGCAAATGCGTAACAACCCGCTGGGTATTTACGTGCGTGATTATTCCTGGTCACGGCTGCAATGATTACGAGGCTATTAACCATGAAGAAACAATTTTCCGCTGTGATCCTGGGTGCTGCGATGTTGGTGCCCTCTCTGGCAACGGTCGCGCACGCGAACGGGCTTGAGGACAAATATTTTACCAATGACAACCCAACACTGACTCAGCAAGAACGCCAGGCGCTGGCGATTGCACAGCGCTGGCAGGCCGGAGGCAGTAACGGTGGCATCCGTCCCTTTACTGGCCGCAATGGAGCCATCCAGTTTGTATTTGGTGCGCAGTCTCCAAGCGTTGTTTGTGCTGTTCTCCAGGTTTGTGACGTTGCGCTGCAACCTGGCGAATACGTTAACTCTATTCAGTTGGGGGATACCGCCCGCTGGAACGTCGAACCGGCCATTTCCGGCACCGGGGCAGGGGAAACCCAACACCTGCTTATCAAACCGATGGACGTGGGCCTGGAAACCAGCTTGGTCGTAACGACTGACCGCCGCGTTTATCACATTCGTTTGCGTTCTCACCGCACCGAATACATGCCGCAAGTTGCATTCACCTACCCGGAAGATGCCCTTGCCAAGTGGGATATGGTCCGCAGCCGCGAACGCCAGCACCGCGAGGACAACACTATTCCTCGAACCCGTGAGTACCTGGGCGACTTGTCATTTGATTACGACGTATCCGGCTCGGCCTCCTGGAAGCCTGTTCGTGTTTTCAATGACGGCCACAAGACCATCATTCAGATGCCGCGAGCCATGCAGCAAACAGAAGCGCCGACGCTCCTGGTTGTCCGTAAGGACGGCGGCCTGTTCTCTGACCCTGAAACCGTCATGGTCAATTACCGCGTCCAAGGGGATCGCTACATCGTCGATACAGTGTTTAACAAAGCAATCCTTATCTCTGGCGTTGGTAGCAGCCAGGACAAAATCACCATCACAAAAGGGGACGATTAATCATGCGTAAACTTATCGTCGCAGTTCTGTTTTCGCTGGGTTTGGCTGGGTGTGCCACGCACGCCCCATACGGCAACTTTGTCGAGAATCCGGCAGGACTAAATCAGCAAGAAATCGCCAGCGATACGGTCGAGAAAATCACCGAGCTGTACCCGCCTGCAAAAACTCGCTTCGAGCTGAAACAGCCTACACCTGACGCTTTTGGTACGGCATTGGTTCGCGGCCTGCGTGATCGCGGTTATGCCCTCCTGGAGTTCGACCCGGAAGCGGCCAAAGCGCAGCAACGTCAGCAGGCTACACGTTCGACCAGAACAGCCCCAAGCGCGGAAGCTACACCGGCACCGGCTAACCCAGCTCCGACAGGATCAGGTTTGCCGCTTCGTTACGTATTCGACCAATTCACAGGCACCAATATGTACCGCGTGACCATCATGGTCGGCAATGAGTCCTTGACCCGCCCATATTCGCAAGAAAACGGCGGAATCGTTCCAGCGGGCTATTGGGTTCGCAAGGAGTAAGACATGAGCGAAAACAACGATCAAATGTCCCCGGACGCCTCACCAGGTGAGGTGTCCAAAAAATCCGGGGTGCGTCGAGTCAATAATCGCCCGATGTACATTTTGTTTGGTGTCCTTGGCCTGTTCCTCCTGGTCATGATGATGGTTGCTGCCGACCGTGCAGCCCAGCAGAACGCACCAAGCGAAGGGCCGAAGGAAAGAGCAGGCAATACCTCGATGTTTGCCAATGAAATCGCAGGCACTCAGACAGACGGTTTTATCCCGGCTGCCGAGCCTCCGGCTGTTCCTTCGCTGGACGAACCTGTTGCACCAAATGACGAGGCGCCGCAGGAAGAGAACCAGGACGCAGCGCCTGTAACAGTGGCTCGCCCGGTAAATCCTGACTTACCACCGGCCCCGCCTCAAAACACGGGTTCACAAGCACAACGCGACGATGAAGCCGAGCGCATTCGCATGGCGAAGCTGCAAATGCTGGAACAAGCTGTTAGAGCAAAAACCGGCGTGCAAGCGGTAGCCCCGCGCAGCAGCAGCGACGGCGGTTCATCACAGCCGGTTAACAACCGTCCGCAATCACGCCAAGACATGATTAACGAAATTGCGCGTGTCCGTCAGCAGATTGCGTCCAACCGTTCCGACGATCCAACTGCCGCTTATCAGCAGCGTATGGCTCAAATTGAAGGAATGCGCAACGGTGGCGGCTTTGGTGGCAATGGTGGCAGCACTAGCGCACCGATGTTAATGCAGACCTCAGCGAACGGCGGCGGCAACGGTTATTCGCAATTTGACAGCAACGGCGGTGATCGCTGGCAGCTTGGGGAGCAAGTACAGGCTCCGCGCAGCCCTTACGAGCTACGTGCTGGCTTTGTTATCCCGGCCACGCTGATTTCCGGTATCAACTCCGACTTACCCGGCCAAATCGTTGCCCAGGTATCACAGGACGTATCAGACACAGCAACAGGAAGTCACTTGTTGATTCCGCAGGGTTCGCGTCTTGTCGGCTCTTACTCGAACGATGTGGCCTACGGCCAAGAACGAGTTTTGATTGCATGGCAGCGCATTATTTTCCCTGACGGTAAGGCTTTGGATATTGGTTCAATGCCAGGCGCGGACGCAGCCGGTTACTCCGGTTTCCATGACCAGGTTAACAACCATTACCTGCGCATCTTCGGTTCTGCATTCCTTATGTCTGGTGTCACGGCAGGCGTAACGCTTAGCCAAGACAACGACAACAACAGCGACAGCAATAACCAACGTGCAAGCGACGCGCTTAGCGAGGCGCTTGGTCAGCAACTTGGTCAAGTCATGGTCGAGATGATCCGCAAGAACATGAACATTGCCCCAACGCTGGAAATTCGCCCCGGTTATCGCTTCAACGTGATTGTCACCAAAGACATGACGTTCTCGAAACCTTACAGCTCATTTGACTATTAACGCCAAGGAGTAAACACCATGAAGAAAAGATTTTTAGCCGCTAAAGTTGCTCTGGTCGTCGCTATGACGGCCAGCACTTTGCAGCCCGTTCAAGCCGGTATTCCTGTTATTGACGGCACCAACCTGACACAAAACATTATGTCAGCCCTGGAAGCCGTTTCACAAACCGCCAAACAAATCCAGCAGTATCAAACACAGTTGCAGCAGTATGAAAACCAACTGCAAAACACGATGGCACCGGCTTCTTATATTTGGGACCAGGCTCAATCCACGATTAATGACCTGACCCAAGCAACCAACACGCTCGCTTATTACCAAAACCAACTTGGTAGCCTCGATGCTTACCTGGGCAAGTTCCAGGACGTAGCCTATTACCGCAGCTCGCCTTGCTTCTCTTCTACAGGGTGTAGCGATGCTGAATGGGCGGCAATGGATGAAAACCGCCGCCTGGCGTCCGAATCGCAGAAGAAAGCCAATGACGCGGTTTTTAAGGGTTTAGATCAGCAACAAGACAACCTGGAAGCCGATGCCCGACAACTTAACCGCCTGCAATCCGGCGCTCAAAGCGCAGACGGCCAACTGGCCGCGATTGGTTATGCCAATCAGCTCGCCAGCAACCAGGCCAACCAGCTCCTGCAAATTCGTAGTTTGCTGATTGCTCAGCAAAACGCCGTAGCTACCCGAATGCAGGCAGAAGCTGACAAAGAAGCTCAGCAGCAAGCCGCGTCAGAGCAAGTCCGAGCAGGTAGCTTTGTCGCCAGTCCAGACCGCTCTTGGTAAGGGGGACCAATGAAATCAATTAACGCTATTCAATTACTCGGGGCCGCTTCTGTTGCGGTCCTTCTAACCGGCTGTTTTGAAGAAAAGATGCCGGAAGTAAACGACATCAATTGTCAGCACGAAAACATTTTAAAAATCGAGGACAAGGCCATGCAGCAAGATTTTGCTTCCAAGTGCCTTCGTCGTGGCAACCCTCGGTCTGGCGAGTTTAAAGCCAGCCCTGAGAAAGATTGGTGAGGTACTGAATTATGAAACTGCCAGCCAACCTTAAATCCGCCATGCCGTTAATCGTCTGGCTGGCGTTTTTTGTTGCGGCTCCGGCTCATGCCGCAATCGACAACTCCGGCGTCCTGGATAACGTCCTGGCCCGCTATTCGGCAGCAGCGGCCTCTTGGGCCGGTGTAATTACCGATGCCGCAACCTGGTTGTTTTGGACCCTCGTTGTTATCTCGATGGTTTGGACGTTCGGCATGATGGCACTGCGCAAGGCAGACATTGGCGAGTTCTTTGCCGAGTTCGTCCGTTTCACTATTTTTACCGGGTTCTTTTGGTGGCTACTGATCAACGGCCCCAACTTCGCATCGTCTATTTACGACTCATTGCGCCAGATTGCCGGTAACGCTACGGGGCTAGGTTCCGGCCTATCTCCGTCTGGCGTGGTTGACGTGGGTTTTGAAATCTTCGACCGCGTACTGGATCAATCCTCGGTCTGGTCGCCAGTTGATTCATTCGCCGGCATTCTCATGGCTCTGATTATTCTCGTCATCCTGGCGTTAATCGGTATCAACATGCTGTTGTTGCTCGCCGCTGGTTGGGTACTTGCTTACGGCGGGGTGTTCTTCCTGGGCTTTGGTGGCTCGCGTTGGACCTCAGACATGGCGATTAACTACTACAAAACCGTGCTCGGTGTTGCCGCCCAGCTTATGGCAATGGTGCTGTTAATTGGCATCGGCAAAACCTTCCTGGATGACTATTACAACTCCATGAGCGAGGGAATCAGCCTGAAAGAAATGGGCGTCATGCTCATTGTCGCGGTGATCCTTCTCGTTCTAGTGACCAAAGTTCCTCAAATGCTCGCGGGCGTGATTACCGGCGCAAGTGTTGGCGGTGCAGGCATTGGCTCATTCGGCGCAGGCGCTGCGCTTGGGGCGGCTGGCATGGCAGCAGCGGCGGCGGCCACTGGCGGCGCTGCTATGGCAGCAGGGGCGTCAAACATGGCAGGCGGGGCGCAAGCTCTCATGGCCGCATTCAATAAAGCTAACGAAAACGTGGCAAACGGTAGCGACATTATGTCCGCATTCTCTGGCGGCGGCGGTGACGGTGGTGGCGGTGGTGGCGGTGGCGGTGGCGGCGGTGAAATGCCATCCGAAGAAAGCACAGGTGATACCCCATTCGCTCAAGCGGCGGGCTTTGGTGGCGGTGAATCTTCTGGCGGCGCTCAAGCCAGCGGGGGCGAGTCATCCGGTGGCGGTGAATCTTCCGGCAGTAGTGACCAGGGAAGCACCGAAACAGCCAGCGCAGACGCTGGAACATCAGACGACCAAGGTTCAAGCGAAGGGCAGGGCGGTAGCTCGTCCGGCGCTCAAGCAGCAACAGCGGCGGCCACTGGCGGCTTTATGGCTGGAGCTGCAAAGGCTGGCCGAGTCGCAGCGGATACCGGCGCGAACCTGGCAAAAGGAACTGGTGCAGTAGCTAAAGCTAAGGCCGGACAAATGAAGGCTAAGGCCATGCAGCGCATCGGTGACACAACAGGCGGCAAGATCGCCGCTGCAATCAAAGGCCAAGGGGAAGCCCCAGGGCAAGGAGGTGGTGAAACAGGAAATGCAGGTGATAGCGGCTCGTCAGATTCTGGAGCCTCTGACAGCTCACCGTCGTTCGATAGCGATAGCTTGAGCGGTGGTAACGGCGGCGGCTGGGTAAACCAATCAGGCGGCTTTGATGCCCTGTCCAGCGAGGACCAGGACAAAGCCCGTCAATCACACGCTGAGTGGCAAGCACGCGACCCGGAAAAGCACACCTTCGACGTTGGGGATTACGTTTCGTATGCCCAGGAACGCCAGCAGGAGCGCAACGAAGAGGTTGCCAGCTTTGTCAACAAAGGCCGTTCGGCCTAACTAGATAGGAGTAATTGAAATGAAACAATTTTTCGTTGCCCTTAGCCTGTTTGCAGCCGCATTTGCGTTCACTGCACCGGCTCAAGCGGCTTCTCAAGATGAATGTGCAATTTGGATCTGCCTGCCGGGAGGATTCCCCTCTGGCTGCGGTGCGGCCAAGTCAGCGATGCGTGACCGCATCAAAGACCTGAAATCACCGTTGCCTAGCTTCTCGTCCTGTGCGGTTAACCCGCCGTCTGGAAGTGGTAGCCACATGACCTCTGATTTTGGCTGGGCTGCCTACATTCCGCCCCGTAGGGTTTGTACTGAGTATCGCCGCTATGGCCGCGATAACGAAAGATGCGTTGCCTACGAAACGTTGCCGGAACAGTACGTGAGAAACACCCGTTGCCGCGTTGACCGTGACGGCGACCGTCACCCGCGCTACTGCACTCGCACGTACCGTTGGGCGGAAGTGTTCGTTGAAGGGCAGCTTGCAGGCCCAACTTACTACTGGAACTAAGGGGGGTCGTCATGCTGCCGTTCATTGCTGATATGCCACCTCTGGAACAAGAGCGCGTTGTGTGCTCAATCTCGGCTGCCGCGAAATATGAAGTGCCCGCCAATATCGTGCTGGCCGTGGCCGAGAAAGAAGGGGGCAGGCCGGGCCAGCGGGTGCGTAACTCGAACGGTACGCATGACGTTGGGCCTATGCAGTTCAATACTGCTTACCTGGGCGACCTGGAGAAATACGGGATCACTGCGGACGATGTGGCAGCCTCTGGCTGCTACTCGTTCGACCTGGCTGCCTGGAGACTGCGCGGCCATATCCTGCACGACTCCGGGGATATTTGGACCAGGGCGGCCAATTACCATTCCCGCACACCGAAATACAACGCGATTTATCGCGCCGACTTGATGCAAAAGGCGGTCAAGTGGGCCGACTGGCTTGATGAACACTTTTCGACTGTGAACGTGACCGCCCAAGGTGGTGCCACTCCTGGCAATGGGACTGCTATGCAGCAAGTCATCCAGGAAGCGGCCAGAATCGAGACTGAAAGCAATAATAGACAGTCTGAACGCCAAGGGCAGGGGAGTTACAGCCCGAGCCAGCAGACCGGCTATGTGCCGCGCACAATCACGTTTCAAAGCACGGGGGCAGGGCAATGACCGATAGCACCGCCTCTTTAAAATCCTCTTGGTCCTTGCCTCGCCTGTTCGTTGCCGATGGCACTGTGGAAGGCTTGAAGTGGCTGGGGTTGCTGCTTATGACCGGGGACCACGTAAACAAGTATCTTTTCAATGGCACGCTGCCTTTTCTATTTGAGGCTGGCCGTCTGGCAATGCCGATCTTCGTCTTTGTCCTGGCGTTCAACCTGGCCCGCCCGGGCCAACTTGAAAAGGGAGTGTATCAACGAACAATGAAGCGGCTCGCGGTTTTCGGTGCCTTGGCTTCGGTCCCTTTCATTGCCCTGGGCGGCTTATACGCTGGATGGTGGCCGCTTAATATCCTTTTTACGCTTCTGGCTTTGACGGCCACGGCGTACCTGATCGAACGCGGTCACACAGCATGGGCCGCCCTGGTGTTTATGAACGCCGGGGCAATGGTCGAGTATTGGTGGCCTGCGCTCCTGTTCGGCTTGGCTGTATGGTCATACGCCAGAAAGCCGACCTTATCAGCGGCTGGCGTTGCAGTTATCGCCTGTGCCGCCCTGGGATTTGTTAACGGCAATATGTGGGCACTGGCTGTGCTCCCCTTACTGTTCGTTGCAACCTTTTTTGATTTGAGAATGCCCCGGCTTCGCTGGGTGTTCTACGCCTATTATCCGTTACACCTCGGCGCTCTGTGGCTCATTCGCATTCCAATGAGCCATGCCGGATACCTGTTTTTTTGATTTGGAGTAAGTCATGCGTAAGTCATTTTGCACACTTCTAACTATTGGCTGCTTAGCCTTCACTGGATCGGCACTAGCCGCCTCGAACGACTACCGCGAACCAGTATCAAGCTCTGTTTCTGTTTCTTTTGCTAATAGCAGCACCACTTTTCAACCAGGCCCAACAAATGCCGTTCTTCTGGAAGCGGCTAGGGACGCATCCCTGGTCACTATCAATGGCCGAACCAGCACGCTCCGCCCAAGTAAAAGGGATGAAAGGCTGGCTTTGGCTCGCGCCGTATCAGCCCGTGATTACTTAGTTGCTCATGGCGTTTCACCGCTCAAGATAATGATCAACTACGTGTCTGCGGCTGACTTTATAGCCGACAACGGGACGCCAGAGGGGCGGTATTTAAACCAGCGCGTAGACATTCAAATGATCTACGTTCCAATGTACTGAAAATAAGGATTGAACATCATGGCTGCACTTAATCAGACCAAAGAATTGCTTTCTATCGTCAGCAACCAAAAGGGCGGGGTTATTCCCGGATGGATGGCAAAGGATGCCTCTAAAAAGCTCGATGGCGACCAACCCAACACTGAGCGGGCCGAGGCCGTTATTAAGAAGCTGAACGAAAGCGAAAACCACCCAGCTTTAGCGGCTAAAGTTCGGGAGGCTGAAAAAGAGATTTCACAGCATAAGAAGCTGAACCAGGACAAACCGCAAAAGCGCGGTATGCGAATGTAATACACCAGGGAATAGGGGGCTGATATGAGAATACCCACGCCAGAAGAGACAAGGAACGCTCTCGCACCAGAACAAATTGCGCTCTATGAAAAAATAGGTCAGCAACTCCAGCAGTCACACGGTGAAACCCCGCCAGGGTTTCACTTGACTGGATGGCTCTGGAAAAACATGGCCGAGGCTGAGCGAATTGGCTGGAGTGAGTCTTTTATTATGGAATTGTTGGACCCTTCTTATATCCGCTTGCTAAATGATTTAAAGAAAGGAATCGACTGGAGATAACACCATGAATGACAAATTAAACCAGGCAATACAAATCGGCGCTGCAATCAATGGCCGTATTTATGACCTGGTTGCACTATTTATGAAATTTGCCATTGTTCGCCCGGCAGCGGTTTTATTTATTTTTGCCCTGGCGTCCATTGCCATAAATGGCGGCTTTCATCAATCAAGTAAATCGGTTATTGAAACGGTAGTAAGCCTGGTTGATCTTGGCCCTGCCCAGCAGGGTTATATCAACCTGGAATCCTGCGCCGATGACAAGCCCACTGCATCAACTGACACCATGCCTGCGCCGACCACTTGCACTAATGTAGTAACAGAGGCGGTGCCGGTCGATCTGCTTGCCGGTCAGTTAGTCAAAGTAATGCTAACCTGCTACCTGGTAGCGGTGGTGTTTGGCGTTGTGTTTTCTTTCTTCTTCTCGCGCCCGCTTCGTATCGCAGACGTTCGGGTACTTGGTACGGCAAGACTTGCCGAAGGTGCCACTAAAATCGACAACAAGGCCAATTAGTCCAGGATGCCGATAACAAAGCGATGCCAGTTCACCGATAACGAGATTAAAAATGCTTATGAGGAAGCCGGGAGCCTTTCCGGCATGGCTGAACGCCTCAATATCACATACCCCACGGCTGCGACGTGGGCACACGAACTAGGCTTAACCCTGAAAAACCAAGGGTACAACAAGCCTGCATTGGAAATAACTGGTTTGCAGTGCCGCCATGCTCGGGAATACCTTGGGTTAACGCGGGATGTGTTCTGCGCTCAATCTAACGTAAGTAAAACGGCTATCCGTGAGTTTGAACTAGGAAATTCAACCTTGCGCAAAGGAAACATGGACAAAGTAATGGAATTATTTAAGCGTTACCGCGTCACCTTTAATTCCGATGGCACGTTTGAATAAAGCCCCTTCGCGGGGCTTTTTTATTGGTCCTTTTCCTTCTGGTGTTTTGCCCAAACAAGTTTAACCTGGCTTTCACTGCAACCGGCCAGCCGTGCAGTTTCCGCAATTGTATGATTTGGCCGTAGCTTAACAATAAGCTCATTCCTTTTTTCATCAGGTTTCCGGCCCTTGTATTTACCTCTTTTTTTAGCCTGGCTAATACCCTGCTTCTGGCGTTCCCTGCGGTCCTCATAATCATCGCGGGCCATCTGCAAGGATAGTTTTAAAAGCAATTCCTGAACGGCCTCCAGGACGACCTTGGAAACACCTTCTGCACCGGCTACAAGGTCGGATAGATCGACAATACCAGGAACGGCCAGCATGGCCCCTTTACCTTTTATCGTAGCAATCAGGCGTTCAGCTTCTGGCAGTGGTAGGCGGCTGATTCGGTCAATCTTTTCCGCAATCACCACGTCCCCAGGTTGCAAGTCCTCGATCATGCGCAGCAGTTCGGGGCGATCTGCTCGCGCCCCTGACGCTCTCTCTCGATACACACCGGCCACGTAGTAACCGGCAGCCTTAGCGGCCTGAATAACCCCTTCCTGGCGTTCCAGGTCTTGCGAGTCGCTACTGACTCGCAAGTAAATTCGGGCATTCTGTGTCACGCTCTTTTTCACTCCTGGTTCTCTGCAATCAAGTTAATCAAGTCCTGGTCTGGTGTTTCGTCCAGGCAATCCATTAGCTCATACCAAAGGCTGGCCGGGCACGCTTCTTTTGCCATTGCTTCCAGTTCTGTGCGTTCCATTTTTCTTGTGCTCCCGATATGGTCAATTTGGGTATACTCTATTTGACTATTATAGACCGATGGGCCAATATAGACAATCAGCAACTCTATTTGGCTAGTATTTTTTAGCCAACCCAAATTAACCAAAAGAAAGGAAGCCATTTTATGAAATTGAAATTTGTCGCCGCTTGCTCTGTTGCTCTAACCGTATTGTCTGGCTGTGGGATAATTGAAAAACAGGTTGCCAGTGATGAAAGCCTGCAAGAAAAAGCAGCGTTTGCTATCGGTACTCAACCAAGCAACATTTCAATCAGCAACGTACAGTCTGGCCTTGAGAAAATCACGTTCGATGCCGATGCAAACGGCTCGCAATATAGCTGTTACTACACAACGGTAATTGCTGTGAAATCGGACGCTATTTGTAAAAAAATGGGGCCGCAAACTACTCCTAAACCAACAACGGAAGAAAGCCAGGGCGAGTGTAATGCGCTCCTGAAAGCTGCCGGTCGTTGTGAGTAAATGAGTTAAGTCTATGGACAAAAGCATGGAAGAGCTGGAAGCGGCCAGGGCCGAAGCCCTCGAAAAAGATCAATGCTTTTCAAAAGGCCGCCTTCGAGACGAATTTAGAATGAAACCCAAGCCCGACGCCGAGCCTGTCACGTTCTATAAGAACGGTTACGGCGGCAAGTTTGGGGTTTATAAAATATCCGATTGCGTTCCCATGAAGGCACGTAGCACCAAGCCGCCGAGCGAAAAGCAAAAGCGTGCTAGGGCGATTCTGGCCGTCAAAGCGAAGCTGAACAGCAAGGAAGCAAAAACCTCCAGCAAGGCGGTACGGTGGCTTGATGAAAACCCGCTTTTCCTGGACACCGAGACAACCGGCCTCGATGACCAGGCGCAAATCATTGAGCTGGCTATCAGCGACGCCCAGGGAACCATTTTGCTTGAAACGAAATTGCGGCCATCTGTGTCGATAGACCCGGAAGCCGAGGACGTACACGGCCTAACAATTGAATTTCTAGCGAACGCACCAACCTGGCCGGAAGTATCGGACCAGGTGCGAAAAATCCTCTGTGGTCGCGCTCTGGTTATCTTCAATGCTGATTTTGATACGCGCATGTTCCGGCAAACGGCTGCTGCTTATGGTGAGCCGGTCGAATGGGTTAGCGAACTAAAAACGCATTGTGCGATGTATCTGGCTGCCGATGCGTTTGGACCGACTAACCGGCATGGTTCAATCTCTTTGGCTGATGCGGTAGATTTTGCCGGGGTAACTTGGCGGGGGGCAGCTCATGGGGCTGTTGCAGACACTTTAGCTACGGTTGACCTGGTGCAAGCGATCGGAAGTATCAGGCGTGACCTGGAAACCGAGCTGGCCGCCCTGGAAGAATGAAAAAGCCCCGCACTAGGCGGGGCTTTTTGTTACCGGCTCCGGCTCTTCGTCCTGTTCTGCACGGTATCGACAACTTTGGCATCCGGGTAATCCTTCTGAATCTCTTTCAGGGACTGCCCCGAAAATAAGCCTATCCACTCCCCATCCTTTTTAACTGCTGAGTCGATTGGCTTGGCCGCTCTCGATGATCGTATTTCGTATCGCATCTATACCCCTCCATTAATATAAGTTTTAAGCTCTTTTTTGCGTTTTCTACATTCCTTCATCTGTGCGGCAAACTCTTTGCGCGTAATGTCTCGATTTTTTAGAGACATTTTTAGCAAATCAATATCCTGTCGCAGCTCGTTTTCATTTATATGCGAGTAATGCCACGGGGCCACCCCAGTCGCTGCTGCCTCTGATATTGCTTCCTCGCCATACCCTTCCGCCCTCATGTCATGTAAATAATCCCAATCGCTCATATGTCACTACCTCTCTTAATAACCAATACGGGCCGACCGCTTTTGTTTATGAACTTGTTGCTCTGCCTGTTTCTGCTCACGCTTTCGTTCCGCTTCTTGGACAGCTTTGCCAACGGTAGCCCTTACCTGGCGTTCAACTCCTTCACGGCCAAGGCTGCTCTTGGTAGCCAGGTCGTTGAAGTCGGTGTGCTTCTTCATGTGATCCAAGGCTGCCAACTGTTCCTTGCTGAGCAAGGCTTTCTGTAGGTCTGCCTTGCGCTCTTCCGGGGCCGTCTCCAGGGCCTTAGATGCTCGCAAGTGTTCCCGGTAGCTTTGGGGAGTGATCGGGGCAACGCCAGCCGGATACTCTGCCTCTCCTGGAGCAAAAACCGGGAAGGCTGCCTTACCGCCGACCACTTTGGCCGCTTCCTGTGCTTTCGTCTTGCCTGGGTTCGTTCCTTGGGTCAGCTCCTGGTGTCGATCATCGTCACCAAGGACCACAACAGGCTTGTCAGGGAACTTGTCATGCAGGGCCTTCGCTACATTGGGAAGGTTGCCGGAATCGAACGCGGCCACGGTAGCAAACCCCAATGCCTCGGCATTGGTCGCGGCGGTCGCATAGCCTTCCTGAAGGACCAGGGCCGGAGCAGCTTCCAAGGACTTCATATCGCCGCCGACGATATGAAAACAACCTTCCTTGCGTGAATCCTTGGCGAAACGCTTGGTGCCGTCCTCCTGGATATATTGCATGGTCCACTGTTTGCCGTTCTCGTCGTGCGCCGGAATGTAGGTCTTTTTGCCTTCGGCATCGGTTAGAACGCCAGGATGGGGCTGGATGCCCTTATTTTGCATGTACGGCGTCTGTTCGGTGGCTGGCATCAAGTTGGCCGTCTGCTTGCTGACGCGCTCCGCTGTCGCTTCCTGGGCCTGCTCCAGCTCTGCCGCTCTGGCTGCCAGCTTCTCGGCTGCTTCGGCCTGGAGCTTGGCTTTCTCTGCTGGATCGAGCGAATACCCCTTAGACTTCCATTTCATATCAACGCCTGTACGGTTGTTGGAAATGTAACCGGCAGGGTGGCCGTCAAGATGGCCGACATAGAAACCAGCTCGCTCGCCTTTCTTGTCTCCTTCTACAGATACCCGGTGTTTTTTACCGTCCATGATTGGATGATCACCACTGACAACACAGCCCAATGACTTCATGGCTTCCGCAAACTCTTCACGGGGTGACATGGCCGGGCCTTGTTGGCTCTTGACGTTATCAGGCATCCAGCGGCTTAGGCGTTCCATATCGCCTTTAGGGCCGACATACCAAGACTTGGCCGCTTTATCCCACTGTGCCCCGGCTGCCTTCGCCGCGCCGCGCTCACCATACGGCACAGCCAGGTATTGCTTTTGCTGTCCTGCGGTTTGAGTCTGGCCTTGTTCCTGCTGCGGGCGTTGTTGCGCCGTGGCTTCCTGAGCGGCCCCCTGGGACCATTTGGCAAAGGGGGCAGTGTCTACGCCAGGCGGAACAAACCAGGACTGTTGTTGACGGTCCCAGCGTGCTCCGAGGCCCTTTGCTTCGTCCTTCTCGCGGTATGGGACATTAATATAGGTTCGCTCCTGCTTCTCTGGCTCTGCCTGAGCCTGCTGGCTGTCCTTCACCTGCTGGGCCTGCTGCCGTTCGTGTTCGGCAATACGGCGCTGCATATCGCTGTCATTGAGCGTGGCCGTTGCTTCTGCGGTCTTGCGAGCTTCTTTAGCCGCTGAAATGTCGTCGTCCGTGCTGTTCGGGTCCAGGCGCACGCGAATTTCATTCACCCTGGACAGCTTGGCCGCCTGTTCGTGCTCGTTGGTTTCGGACAGTGCATCAACCAGCCCTAGCAGGTTCGCCAGCTCGTCGGCTTGGTTCTGGCTGTTGAGATCCGCAACCCATTGGTGCATCCCGTTTTCATGCTGGGCATAAACGCCCCAAAACTCGGGTTCACGGCCAACCGCGTGCGCGGGTTCTACGAACTGTTCCCCGCCATCCTCGATGACCACGTTACCTTGAACTTGAACAGCTCCGTTCCAGTCTGCCGGTAAGTCAAAGCCGAGTACCTGCCGGGCTGTTTCTTCAAATGCCTGGGCGTCCGTTTCTCCGGCAGCTAGGCGGCGACGTTCGTTAGCAACCTGGTTGATTGCCTGAGAATCTTCTTGTGATAGCGCGGAAAGCAACTGATCGCGCATCTGTTGGTTGTTGGTGGGTAATTGCATCCCGGCCTCCTGTGTTTGTTCCGGGGCGGCCTCCAGCTTCTGCGTTTGGGCCTGGTCTTGCTCCTGGACTAGCTTTTGTTCAAATGCCAAAACGTAGTTCGACATTTTCTCTGCATCAGACGTTGCGCGGAAAATCTCCAGCGGGTCATCCTGGAGCGCCTTAATCCAGGAACCTACATAAGCGGCGTGCTGTTCTGGATCGTGACCAATTCCCAGCTCGTCCCCCATGATCAGGCTAAAACACTCAGCCTTTAGCTCTTCCTTGGCGTACCCTTCCGATCCGAAAGGATGGGCCATATCTCGGTCAAGCCGTGAGCTGTGGCCGGTCCAGTGTCCCAGCTCATGCAACGCGGTTGCATAGTAGTTATCTGCGGTCGGGAACTGCTCTTTATCTGGCAGGTGTATGCTATCGGTCGCAGGACGATAGAAAGCCCGGTCATGCTCGCCGTGACGAATATCAGCGCCTGACGCCTTCAATATATGTTCGGCTCTCTCTACTGCGTCCCAGGTCTGCGTTTTCTCTTTCTGCTCCAGTGGGGGCATACCGTCTATTTGCTCGCCGTTGAAAACGGTGGCAAAGAACACGCGGGGGCGCTCTAACATGACGGTTTCTTTCACCGGCTTGCCTTGTCCATCTAGGACAGGCTTGCCGTTGTCATCGAGCTTGTTTTGTTCCTCGGAAAACTTCCAATACTGAACCGGCGTCCCTTTCTCGCCTTTGCGTACCTGAGCACCGGCAGCCTTCGCTTGCTTGTAAGTCAGCCAACGATTATCACCGCGCCCCTGGGCCATGAGGTGAATGGCGTTAACGCCTTTATAACGCTTGCCGGTCGTTGGGTTCATCGGCATGAAGCCTTGGGAACCAGGTTCCCAAGGTTTTTGCCAAGGTGCGGTGCCTGCTTTGAGTTGTTCAATCAGGTTTTCCGCTACTGTTTCGTGAAATGGTTTTTTCTCGGCAGCCATCGGTTAGCCCTCCTTGTCATCCTCTGGTACTGTCGCGTCTACCAGGTCCGCGTCACTTTCGGCGGCGTCCTCTTCTGACAGTGCATCCTCAACAAACGCCCCTACGGTTTCGGCCTCTTCCGGGTCAAACTCGGTTTGATAGCCAGGGGTCATTGCGTCATCCAGCTTTTCGCGCAAGGCTTCGGCTGCATTCGCCTGGTCGTCAAAAGTGCTCTGTTCCAGGTTGTCATTGGTTTGTGTAGTCATGGGTATTACTCCTTGTCGGTATTGTTGCGTCCCTTGCTGTAGTTGGGACGGCCTTTAACATCGGGATAGGTCTGCTTGCAGGTCGGGTAATTGGAGCACCCCCACCAAAAGTGACCTTTCTTCTTCGGTAGTGGTCGGCGGGACAAGCCAGCCCCGCACGACATGCACTTGAATACATCGGAAACCGGGGCCGCCTCTTTGCCGCCTGCAATAGCAACCGCGCCGTCATTGGCTTTGGCAACCTGCTCCCTAATAAACGCCTCTTGTTTGGTGATAAACGCAGCCAAGTCAGCTTTGCCCGATTCAACGCTTTGCAGCATTCGTTCATAAAGGGCAGTAAGCACCGGGCTTTTCACTACTTCCGGCAGGGCGTCGATCATGCTTCGGCCCAAGGTAGTGCTAATAATTTGCTTGCCCTTAGTCTCCAGATAATTGCGGCGCTTTAATTCGGAAATGATGGATGCCCGCGTTGCCTCGGTGCCGATCCCGTCACCTTCGCGCAGCATCTTCTTGTGCTGTGGGTCAGTAACAAAGCGGTGAATATTCACCATTGCAGTGATCAACGTACCTTCGGTGAATCGAGCCGGTGGCTTCGTCTTGGCGTCCCTTCTTGCGGCTTGGCCGCAAGTAATCGCGTCACCTTGGCCCATCTTGGGGAGTGACTGGCTTTCGTCGTCCTGATCGCTGTCGTCCTCGTCTGAATTGTCCAGGTACACGTCATGCCAGCCGCTTTTAGTGACTACTTTGCCTTTTGCGCTAAACGTCTCGCCTTCAACATCGACGGTAACGGTCGTGCTCATAAACTCATGAACCGGGTAAAACTGTGCCAGGTATGCCCGCACAACCAGGTCATAGATATTGCGCTCTTTGTCATTGAGCTTGTTTAGATCGCCTTTGTGCATCGTCGGGATAATCCCGTGGTGCGCCGACACCTTTTTATCGTTCCAGGTACGGGACCGGATACTGGTATCCGCTCCATCAACAATGGACGCCAGGCTAGGGTTCACAGCTTTTACCGATGCCAGCACGTCCGGGGCGTCTGCAAATTGAGATTCCGGCAAGTAAGCACAATCGGTTCGTGGGTATGTGGTCAGCTTGTGTGTCTCGTACAATGACTGACAGGTTTTAAGCACGTCCTCGGCGCTATAACCGAAGCGTTTTGACGCCAGGGCGGTCATGTCGGACAGGCTGAATGTCAGCGGGTGATTTTGCTTTTTGGCTTCCTGCTTGTATTCGCTGATAGAGCCAGGCTTACCAGTGAGCGATTCAACCAAGGCATTCGCAACGGCAGTGTCTACAAGCCTGCCTTCCGCATCGAGGCCCGCTTGATCTTCTTTTGCCTTCCAGCTCGCCCAAAAAGCGCCGTTCGGGTGCTGAATTTCGGCACGAATAGTGTGGAAGGGCACCGCCTTGAATGACTCAATTTCGCGGTCCCTGGTAACAACCAGGGCAAGTGTAGGGGTTTGCACTCGTCCAACGGTCAACAACGCCCTGGAGCCGCCCCGCTGCGCTCTCAGGGTATAAGCACGGGACAGGTTCATACCAATAAGCCAGTCAGCCTTGCCGCGCCCTTCGGCAGCGTCTGCAAAGCCGTGGTATTCCTGGTTGTCTTTCATGTTCGCCAGTGCTCGCTTAACGGATACCGAGTCAATGGCGTTCGACCAATAGCGGATCACCGGCTTTTTGTTATTGAAGTGCTCCAGCAGTTCATCAACCAGTAACTGGCCCTCACGGTCGGGGTCGCCAGCGTTCACGATTTGCGATGCGGATTTAAGCAGACCTCCGATAACTCGAACCTGTTTCTTGGCGTCATCCTTGGGCCTTAAAATCCATTCATCCGGGATAATTGGCAGTTCATCAACGCGCCAAATTTTGCGGCCCTTGTCATTTGTTGGCACATCATCAGGGGTGTATTCATCAGGCCCGGCTTGCTCCAGCATGTGGCCGAAACACCAGGTAACTTTGTCACCGCCGCATTCAATGTAACCGTCACCCTTTCCGGTAACGCCTAGCTCGGCGGCAATGGCTTTTGC